>JAHBVT010000002.1 GCA_019637355.1 Gemmatimonadaceae bacterium
CCACGTTATGCTGATCACCCACCATCGGTGCAACTCACAGTTATGCGAACCCTGATTCTTGCCGCTCTTTGCGTCTCCGTGTCTGCCGCTTGCAGCAAGAAGCAGACGGTAGTTGAGGGCTCTGTGTTTATCGTCACACGAGGCGGTGACAACTATAAGCTCGGCCTCGTTGAGATCGGCGCGTACGCAGACACGACAGTCGAGCGGATCTTTGGCGCCCGTTCGGCTGAAGCGGCGGCGGCGTACCCTGCGCTCCGCGCTCGCTTTGACAGCCTGGCTCTTGTGGCGGAGCGGCGTCAAGCCGCTGCCTCAGCGGCCTTTGACCGCTCCATGGCAAACATATTGTCGGAGACGCTCGAATCCCGATGGCGCCGCGCCCAGGATGAATCGACACTCGCAATTGCAGCGATGGTAGCCGGCTCCGCTGCCGTCGACAGTCTCTCCGCGGCACCATTCTACTTTGCGGACCTACCTTCACCGATAGCGACCGCAAAGTCCGACGCAGACGGTCGCTTCTCGATGACCGTTCCCCGCCAGCGCATCGTGTTGGTCGGCGTGGCCAGCCGAAATGTCATGGGTGACATCGAGAGGTACTACTGGGCCGTCCGCCTTGATTCGCTACCTCAGGACACTGTCCGCGTGATGTTGAGCAACGACAATCTGTTCGCGACGAGATGTCGGAGTTGTATGCCTGGCTTCATTCCCGATGTTCAGCGATGACAGTGTAGAGTCAACTTTGAAGTGCACCGGTGAGGGTTAGGCGGCATAGACTTCCGCCGGCGTTTTGAAGCCGAGTCGCTTGCGTGGCCGACGGTTGAGCTTGTCCGCGATGCGCTGGCAGTCGCGCTGCGTCAGCCCCTTCATCGAGCGACGCTTCGGCAGGTACTGCCGGATCAATCCGTTGGCGTTCTCGTTGCTGCCGCGCTCCCACGAGTGATGCGGCGTGGCGAAGTAACACTTCGCGTCGACGACCGCCTCGAGCTTTTCATAGGAGTGGAACTCCGTGCCGTTGTCGAGCGTCAGCGTGCGGACCGGCCGCGGCTGCGCCTCAATGAGCTGCCGGAGGCGGGCGTTCGTCTCCGGCGCCTGGCGTGAGTCGAGCTGCCCGATCGCGATGAAGCCTGACTTCCGCTCGACGAGCGTCAGGATGCACGCGGTGTCCGTCGTGCTCCCCATCACCGTGTCGCCTTCCCAATGCCCGAAGCGCGAGCGATTCTCGGCGCCGGCCGGCCGCGTCGAGATGTGCCGCTTCCCCGCAAGGCGTCCGCGGCTGTCGTAGGTGCCATAGCGCTTGCGCAGGTTCTTCGTCATCACGCGCAGGTGCGTGTACAGCGTCCCGCCGCGTTCGCGGTCGGCGTGGATGTGCCGGTAGATCGACTCGTGGCTCGGCGTGCGAATCCCGAAGCGCGCATGGAACCCCACGATTTGCTCGGGGCTCCAGTCCTCGCGGATCCAGTGCTCGACGAAGGCCCATTCCTCGGCGGTGATCCGCGCGTTCCGGCGCGAGGCGCGTCGCCGCTCGTTGGTGTAGGACTGGGCGCGGTCGACCCAGTACGTGCGACCATCCGTGCGCCAGGCATTGCGGCGCACCTCGCGGCTGATGGTGCTGGGGGCACGCCCGAGCTCCCGTGCGATGGCGGCGCAGGAGTAGCCCAGCTTCCGCAGGGCCGAAATGGCGTACCTTTCTTCGTGGGTGATCTGGGTGTAGGTCATGGCTTCCTTTCTCTTGGCGGAGGATTGAAGCCTAGCCTGCCCCAGGTCACCTCACCCAGTTCGGGAACGGCAGAAGCCTGTGCACTTAGTATGTGAATGCGCGCAGCATAACGACGCTTGCTGCTGATGAACGCGGTGCGGAGTGGGTTTGGCGGGGCCGCCGTAATGCCCTAGGCTGGTTGCGGCGGCCCCGCCAAACCCTTCTTATTGGAGCGTTCACAGCAGAAGCACACGTTATGCGGATCGCCGCGCCACGGTGCCGAACTCGTAGACTCTTGGAGGCAAGTGCCCGCTGTTGCGAACGCTCTGGGTTTCGCTCGCCTGCGTCCTGGTCGCGCAGGCTCCGGCCGCGGCGCAAGGGCTTCGCGGTAGCGTCGTCGACTCGACGGGACGGCCGCTCGCGGACGCCGAGATCATCGTCGTCGAACCGGCCATTCGGACGCGGTCGGATTCGCTCGGTAGCTTCCGGCTGTCCCCGATCGCCCCGGGCCGACGCGTCGTTCGTGTCCGACTCATCGGCTATCGACCGTACGAGACCACCATATCCATCACCGGCGAGTGGACGACCCTGCGCGTGACCTTGCGTCGCATGCCCACGCTCCTCGCGGAGGTGCGGATCACGGACACGCGGCTCTGCGCACCGAACACGCTGGCCGG
The DNA here is from genome assembly GCA_019637355.1 of Gemmatimonadaceae bacterium. NCBI lineage: Bacteria > Pseudomonadati > Gemmatimonadota > Gemmatimonadia > Gemmatimonadales > Gemmatimonadaceae > Gemmatimonadaceae bacterium. The sequence goes on from JAHBVT010000002.1 coordinate 2,371, forward strand.
CTTCGAGTGCCGCCGCTCTTCCGGGCTCGGCCTGTTCCGCGATGCGGGTGAGCTGCGGAGCCTGCGTCCGTCCGCATGGGCGGATATGCTCGATGGCATGCCGGCGCTCCGCCGCGAACCGACGATGACGCCCGACGGCCTCGATTGGCGACCAGCCGCGCCTCCCGGCGGATGCTTGCGGCAGATCTTCAATGGCGAGGACCCCGAGTTCGACGGGCACGTCCGGCGGGTGCCCATCAGCGAGCTGGTCCCGCAGGATGTCGTCGCCATCGAGTACTACCCGCGATATGCCGAGGTGCCAGAGCAGTTCCGGCGATACGCCTGGCCGAGCAGTTCCGCCCAGCCGTGCGCCTTGCTCGTCTACTGGTTGCGCGAGGCACCGCCGCGCCGACGCTCGCGGCCGCGACCGCCAGAGTTCCCGTCGTAACCGCATAACGATGCTTGCTGCCGTCAAGCGCAGGAGCGGTAGCGGTTGTGGGGCCACGGCTTCACCTTATGTGAAGGACGGCCGCGGCCCCACAACCGCATTTTGTTGGAGCGCTTGCAGCAGAAGCGAACGTTATGCCGATTCGACGGGCATCCGCGTATTGCAGGCAACCGTCTGACAGGCGCCGTGGTACGAACAGGGGATGAGGTTCCGCGCGCTCCGTCCCCACCGGCGCCCCCGCCTGCCCTCGCTTGTCGCCGGAGCCGTCGCGCTCCTCGTGCAGGCGACGTTGGCTGTCCTCGTCCTCTGGCAACCGGCACCTGCGCCAGTCGAGCCCGCACGCAGCCCTCGCGCGGCGGAGCCCACTCCACGACTCATCTACATCCCCACCGTGCGCCCTCGCGACTCAGGACCTGGCGACCCAACGACTCCTGGCGGCGCGCGAGGCGGGACCGTTGGTGCATCCACGGTTGATTCGAGCACGACGGGCGTACTCGACGCCGATGCCGCGTCCTCCGGAGCCGCGACTGCAGCGCCGTCGCCCGCAGCCGAGCGGCCCTACGGCCTGTTCGACAACCCGTTCATGCCGTCGCGCGATGCCCGGCTCGCGGTGCCGCCGCTCAGCGAATCGGACTCGCTACAGCCCCTGCGTGATCACCTCGACCGCGCGTTCATCAAGGCCCTCGCGCGGGAGCGCGCTGCGAATGCCGCGAGTGATTGGACCATCGGAAGCGGCGACGCCCGCTTCGGCCTTACGCCGGGGCGACTCCACCTCGGCCACTTCACCATCCCGCTTCCGGTGACGGTCCGCTCGCTGCGCGACGTCGATCCCCGCATCCGCCAGCAGCAGGCGATGTTGCGCGAGGTGCGCGAACAAGCCGAGCGGCGTGACCGCGAGGCGCGGGCACAGCGCCCGTGAGGTCGCGCGCGCACGGCATAACGACGCTTGCTGCCGATGAACGCGGTGCGGACTGGGTTTGGCGGGGCCGCCGTGATGCCCTAGGCTGGTTGCGGCGGCCCCGCCAAACCCTTCTTATTGGAGCGTTCACAGCAGAAGCATACGTTATCCGGAGTGAGACGCATCGGTGAGTAACGAACATCTCGGACGGCGCGCGCTGACGACGTTGTTCGCGCTGAACGGTACGATGTTCGTCGTCGAGCTCCTCAGCGGCTGGCGCGCGGAGTCCATGGGACTCATCGCGGACGGCCTCGATATGGGCGCCGACGCCGCTGTCTATCTCCTCGCCCTGCTCGCCATCGGCGCGGCCGAGTCCCGCAAGCTCAGGGCCGCGCGCTTTGCCGGCCGGGTGCAGCTCGCGCTCGCCGTCGTCGCGATGCTGGAACTGGCGCGTCGTGCCGTCATGGGGAGCGCGCCAGAACCGCCAACCATGGTCGCGGTGTCCCTCGCCGCGCTCGCCGTCAACGTCTGGTGCCTCGTCCTCCTGCGCCGCCATCGGCACGGCGAGGTCCATCTCCAGGCGGCGTGGATCTTCTCCGCCACCGATGTGCAGGCGAATCTCGGTGTGCTCCTGGCCGGGGCACTCGTCGCCCTGACACGCTCGGCGATTCCCGACCTCGTCATCGGACTCGTGGTCTGCTGGCTCGTCCTCCGCGGGGCGATCCGCATCGGGCGCCGCGTGCGCGCCGCCGAGCTGGCCGCCGACGCCGCGACATCCGTGCGACCCGGATAACGACGCTTGCTGCCGACAGCCGCAGCGAAGGATGCAGTTGTGGGGCAGCCGCGTTATCGTACGTGGGACAGCCTGCGGCTGCCCCACAACTGCTTTTTATGGAAGCGGCTGCAGCAGAAGCAGACGTTATATCGACACCGCAACCTTTCGATGCCAACGCCCAAGAAGCGCACGCTAACGCTCCACTCGCGCCCCGCTTCGACACTCGGCGTCCTCGTCTTGCGCGTCAGCATTCGCGGCATCGAGCCGCCCGTCTGGCGTGAAATCTCGGTCCCGGAGACCTACACGCTTGCGCAGCTGCATCGCGTGCTGCAGTGCGTGTTCGCATGGCTGGATTATCACCTCTACGATTTCCGCATTGGACGGAAGCGCTACGTCCCAGCCGTCAACGAGATGCCTGGCGCCGATACGGCGGTCACGACCCTGGCTTCGCTCGGGCTGAAGCGAGGCTCCCAGCTCGTGTACACGTACGACTATGGCGACGATTGGGAGCACGATATCGAGGTCATGCACGTCGCACGCGAGACGGTGAACCCGCGCGCAATCCCGATGCCCCGTGTGCTCGACGGGCAACGCGCCGCGCCGCCCGAGGATTGCGGAGGGCCGCCTGGGTACGCGCGGCTCCTCGATGCGCTCGCGGATCCGAGGAATCCCGACCACGACCAGGCGCACTACTGGGTGCCGCGCGGCTTCGACCCGGCCGTCTTCGACCGCCCCGCAGCTGACCACGCAGTCGTACTGGCTTGTGCGTGGGGTGCGATAAAACGACGCTTGCTGCCGACAAGCGCAGGTGCGGTAGCGGTTGTGGGGCCTCAGCCTCATCTTAACTGAAGGTCTGCTGAGGCCCCACAACCGCATTTTATGGAAGCGCTTGCAGCAGAAGCACACGTTATGTCGACGCGCGCGAAATGACAGATATTTTAATCCAGCTTCGCGGCGTCGCCGAACGCGACGTCGACCTATTCCTCGTTGAAGAGCTTGTTGCTTCGCCAGCGTTTCGCGCGTGGTTCACCAGCGCACTCGACGTTGGCGCGGGCTTCGAGCTGGTTGCAGTGGAGCGTTCGGCGCTCTCGTCGAGTGGAGAGAGCGATCTCGACCTCGTGTTCGCGTCCGGCGCATCGCGCACGGTCGTGTTGGTCGAGAACAAGATTGACGCCATTATGCAACCTCGACAGGCCGAGCGATATCAGGAGCGCGCGCAACAACGCCGCGCCGAGCCTGGGACTGCAGTGGTCATTACGCTGCTCGTGGCACCGGAGCGGTACGCCACCGATTCAGCAGGATTCGACCGCCGCCTCACGTACGAAGACATTCGCGCGGCACTGGTGTCCAATGGCACTCCGGATGCGCGGACGCAGTACAAGCTTCGGCTTCTCGATCTCGCGATGGATCGTGCACGCACTGGATGGGTGGCCGTTCCGAGTGAGTCGACTTCGGCTTTCTGGACCCGCTACTTCGACTTGACCAAGGAGTTGGCACCGCAACTCAGAATGCCGCGCCCCGGCGCGAAGCCCGCCCTCTCGAGTTTCGTGGTGTTCAAGCCGACGGTGCTCCGGAAAGGAGTGCGTCTCATCCACAAGCTTCCTTACGGGCGCGTTGATCTCCAGTTTGACGGCCGCATCGCTGAGCTGGACGCATTCGCGGAGCGGTATCGCACCACATTGAGCGACGGGATGTACGTAGCGCCCGCGAGCAAGTCTTTTGCCGTTCGCGTTGAAGTTCCTCAAGTCAATCTCGAGGGCTCCGTTTCGGAAGCTGAAGCGTCGATGCGCGCGGGAATCTTGGCCGCTGAGCGCCTACACGTGTGGTACTCGCAGGTCGCGCCTCACATAGGCGCGACATAACGACGCTTGCTGCCGACAAGCGCGGATGCGGTAGCGGTTGTGGGGCCGCCGCTCCACTTTATGGAAGGACTGCAGCGGCCCCACAACCGCATTTTATGGGAGCGCTTGCAGCAGAAGCACACGTTATCCGGAGTGAGATCCATCGGTGAGTAACGAGCATCTCGGACGGCGCGCGCTGGCCACGTTGTTCGCGCTGAACGGGACGATGTTCGTCGTCGAGCTCGTCAGCGGATGGCGCGCGGAGTCCATGGGACTCATCGCTGACGGCCTCGACATGGGCGCCGACGCGGCGGTTTACCTCCTTGCCCTGCTCGCCATGGGGGCGGCCGAATCACGCAAACTCCGGGCGGCACGGTTCGCGGGAAGAGTGCAGCTCGCGTTGGCCGTGCTCGCCATGTTAGAACTCGCCCGTCGTGCCATCATGGGCAGCACTCCAGAGCCGCCGACGATGGTCGCGGTGTCGCTCGCCGCACTTGCCGTAAACATCTGGTGCCTCGTTCTGCTGCGCCGCCATCGCCATGGCGAGGTGCATCTGCAGGCCGCTTGGATCTTCTCCGCCACCGACGTGCAGGCGAACCTCGGGGTACTGCTCGCCGGTGCGCTCGTGGCGTGGCTCGACACCGCGATTCCCGATCTCCTCATCGGACTGGTCGTCTGCGGACTCGTGCTCCGTGGCGCGGTTCGCATCGGTCGGCGGGTGCGTGCCGCCGAGTTGGCCGCCGATGCCGCGGCATCCGCGCGACCCGGATAACGACGCTTGCTGCTGATGAACGCGGGTGCGGATGCAGTTGCGGGGCGGCCGGTTGTTGAGGCAGTCGAAGGTCTAGCGGCCGCCCCGCAACTGCTTTCTATTGGAGCGTTCACAGCAGAAGCACACGTTATCCGGACGACGCGTGTCGCCGAGTTCCCTGCACTGAACTTTTTGGGTAAACAGCGGACAGCAGGTTGGCGTAGCGCGCGCGGACACATCGCCCACTCGCGCGCGCGCGGTTCGCATCACCCCACACGTGCGTCGCGACCGCGACCCTCACCTGCGCTGCTTCAGCGGTCGTGCGCGCAAGCAGTCCAATCGACTTCGGCGCGTTAACGCTGGGACGCCGTATAACGGCAGTTGGTGCCGACGGCCACGCTATTGTAGCGGCCGCTGCGCGGCCGCATTTTATGGAGCGTCCGCAGCACAACTTGACGTTATGCGGACGCGCGCGTGCTCAAGGTTGCACAGTTTCTTCGCGCGTAACTGTTCCATCCCGCCCCGATGACGAGCGCAGCGGAACCCCCGTAGATCATCTGCATCGCCGGAAATCCGTGCACGAGAATCACGCCGGCTGCGAGCGACACCGCGCCTAGCCCACCGACAACGAACGGGCCCCAGCGCCCGTGCGTCCGCGCGCCCTTCCAGAAGCCTGTAACGGCGACCGCCAGGGCGAGGAGCATCGCGGGCCACAGAATGCCGTCCTTGCGCAGGAATCCAAGGCCGAGTGCGGCCAGTCCACCCACAATGAACGGCGTTCCCGCGCAGCACAGCGCCGCGAGGATCGCACCGAGGACTCCCGCCCCATCACGTGTCCCCGGCTTCATCGGCTCGCCGCAGTCAGGGCCGCACGCAGCACCTCGAGACTGGGCCCTCCACCTACCGCGCAGCCCGCGCCGCTCGTCGCCGCCTTGTGCTCGACATCGACCCCATTCACGAGTACGGTCGGCGACGAATAGCCGCGTAGATTCGTCGGCGTCGCGGCCTCGCCTGTGTCCCACTCGCTCCATTCAGCAGACAATCCGAGACTCCCCAGCGCGTCCGCAATGCGTTGACGCGCCGATACAACGTGCGGGCATCCCTCGAAGTACACCAAATCGATCTGCATCGCTAACTCCTCTCCGCAGGTTCGAGCGCCGCCAGGATGGGGCACTCCTCCGTGACCGCTCGCGCGTCGCACGCACCAATGAGCCGTGCGAGCACCTTGTCCATCCGTCGCAGCGCGACGAGCTGCTCGCGGACGCGCGCGCGCGCGATCTCGGCGGACTCCTTCACCGGCTCGCAACGTCGCGGCTCCCGCACACGAAGCGCGAGGAGCGCGCGAATCTCATCGAGCGTGAATCCCATCGCCTGCGCGCGGCGAATGAACACGACGCGACGGACCGTGTCCGGAGCGTATTCACGGTAGCCGCCTGCCGTGCGGTGGCGAGCGCTCAACAGGCCGCGCCGCTCGTAGTACCGGAGCGTCTGCACGCCCACGCCCGCCGCCTCAGCGACGGCCCCGATGCGCAAAGGGACTTTCATACGATGTAGGATAAACCCTATACCACGGTATAGAGTCAAGGGCGCTCACGCCGCGCGCTCAGCAATGGCGCCGCATAACGACGCTTGCTGCCGACAAGCGCGGGGTTGGTAGCGGTTGTGGGGCCGCTGCTCCACTATATGGAAGGAATGCAGC
>JAHBVT010000003.1 GCA_019637355.1 Gemmatimonadaceae bacterium
TATCCTGACCATCGTAATCCGGGCGCGGAATGCAGATTGACCCGAGCAAACCGTTATCACCTCAGCTGATACCGGCATCCAGCACGGTCCTCGAGGAGCTTGCAGCCGCAACATGCGCTTCCGTGGGCTACACCGTGCTTCGTGGCTTGTGCTACGAACTCGGAGGTCAGCACGCTGCCCAGATTGACGTCTACGCAAGCATCTTCAGTCCTTGGAGAGAATCTCGAATTCTGTTTGAATGCAAGGGAGGAACTCCTTCTTTCAACGACATTCGCAAGTTTGCGTCCCTTAGGCAGCTTCTGAGCCCACCTGCTGACGATCACGTCCTGATTGTGCAGCAGGCGTGCCCGACCAACCGCCAGGAGCTCGCGGAGCTACTTGGGTGCCGCATTGTCGAGAAGCCACAGCTTTCGTCATTCGTCTTGCCGCTCTTGGGCGGCGCACCCCTGAGGAAGCAGCGAGTAGTGTCGCTCAATCGCTATTTGGCGTGGCAGGCGCTTCACACCCACTTCGTCGGGCAAACCGCTCTCCATGCAAGGCTCAAGGAGCATTATCGTTTCCTGACTACTGACCTCTGGCTTGTCGGCGACCCTGAGCAGCAGGTCGGGCACTCTTTCGACGCCTATCAGAATCGATTCAAGACGGCGCCAGAGGATGTCGCTATCTCGCGAAAGCAGGACGTGCTGCAAGCGGCGTACAATGCGCCTGACGACATTGTCGAATCGGCATTCTACGTCATGCTGCTACACCGCATCATGAACGCCTATGCGGTCGAACGCTACACGCTTGATCTCATGCAGCATGGCGATGCGATAAAGTTGATTACTCACCACGGTCCACAGCTTGCCTCAGCAGTATCAGCTCTCTCTTCGCGACCGCGGCACCTCGATTGCTTTCCCGCTTTCCTCCAGACTTTCTTCTTTGTCTGGGGTGGTTTCCTGTACATGCCTAGGCGAGACGAGGAAGTCGCCGCTATTGCCGAAGAATGCTCCACAAGCCCGGCAGCTGTCGAGCACTATCTTCAGATCCTAGACGACCTTTATTCACGCGCCTTGTTTCAGGATTGGACCGACTTCCGTTTCTTCAAGTGGGTTCCCGGCGCCTTCCGCGCCCTGGGTGGACTGCACCGTCGCGCACTTGATCCCACTGCGTATGCGAGCGTTACCTTCTTTGGCACATCGCAGCCCAAGCACCTTCTGGCGCTTGACCGCGGCCTCAGCGCGATTGGCGGCCATAAAGGACTGCGCTACACACCGTAGACGGGTGCGCGCAGGATAACGACGCTTGCTGCCGATGAACGCGGTGCGGATTGGGTTTGGCGGCGCGTCCGTGATGGCCTAGGCTTGGTTGCGGACGCCCCGCCAAACCCTTCTTATTGGAGCGTTCACAGCAGAAGCACACGTTATGCGGCAGGGTCCGAGTCCACGGTGCTGCGGATGCGTCGTGACGGATCGCCGACTTGCGTGGCAAGGTCCTCAACGGCTCTTCGGGGGTTCGAGCGGATGGTCGTGTGCGCGCCGGCGGGGGCGCTCCTCACGTCGCGCTGGGCGCAATTTTCCCGCGCGGCGCCAGGCCTCCGCATAACGCGGCTTGCTGCCGACAGGTGCCTTTGGTAGCGCGGGCTACGCCCGCGCGGTTTATTGGAGCACCTGCAGCAGAAGCGTACGTTATACGGATGCGAGAGCCTTGCGCGGCGCCTAGCTTCTAACGACCCACACTTGAGTAGGGACCATGCCGTTCGACGATCGAAAGCAGCTCATTTCGAAGATTGAGGAGCTCCGCGGCGGACGCAGGCTGCTCTGCTTCCTGAACTTCGACAGAGTCTCAGACCCCGGAGTACAGGGGCTATCGACGCAGTTCCACGCAGAGGTCAAGGAGGCGTTCTTTCGCATCCTCAAAGAGTCGAAGCCAGAGAAGGGCGTCGATCTGTTCTTGTACACTCGAGGCGGTGACACAAACTCTGTGTGGCCGCTCGTTAGTGTGATTCGGGAGTTTGATCCTGACTTTGAGGTCATAGCCCCCTTTCGTTGTCACAGCAGCGGAACGCTCGCGGCCCTCGGTGCTCGCCGGATCCACCTCGGCCCGCTATCCGAGCTGAGCCCGATCGACCCCTCCACGGGAAATCAGTTCAATCCGGTTGATCCCGCGAACCAAGCGAATCGGCTAGCGATTGGTGTCGAGGACGTCACCGCCTTCAGGGATTTCATCGCACTTCAGTTAGTGAAGGATGAGTCGAAGCTTAAGGAAGACTCCTTTCGGCCTTTTCTGGAGCGCCTAGTCGGAGCGGTTCACCCGCTCGCCCTAGGTAACGTCCAGCGCGTCGTTAAGCAGATCAACCAGCTGGCCGAGAAGTTGCTTGCGCTACACCCGGTCCAGGGCGAGAACACAAAGGAGGTCATCGCCAACCTCACGTCCGCGTTCCACTCGCACCTTCACATGATTAATCGGGACGAGGCTAGCCGTATCCTGGGAACGCGCATCTCCTTTATGGACAATGGGTTAGCAGATGCTTCCGATGCGCTACTCCGCTCCTATGAGGACGATTTCAACTTGCGGCAGAAGTTCTATTTGGCATCGTTCCTCGGAAACGACCTCACGAAGGACGTCCGCTTCGTCGGCGGGGTTGCGGAGGCGGCCGCTCGGTCGTATCTCTTTGTGACATCAGGAGTTCTGCGGCAGACAACGAAGCTGCCGCCCAACGTACAAGTACAGATCCCCCCTGGTCAGCCAATGCCGCTCGTTCAAGGCCTTCCGCGGGACATTCAGTTTGAGATCGCGGCCCAGGGATGGAAGCACAACGAGCACCCGCAGGGAGTAACGAAATGACAGAGTTTCGATTTGTTGTCGAGCAGTTTTCGCTCTCGACTGCCGACGAAGAAGCCAGCCTGGTTGTGGATCAAGACTGGGACGAGAACGTCGCGCCGGAGAGCCAGGCCACTCTACCGCCCGGAAACTACCGAGTGCTCGCCGGAGAGCTTTTCCGGATTGTCCCGGGGAGCCCGGCTGTTTGAGTGAGCGTCAGCACCGCGTATGAACTAGCGGTCCTGCTAGACACATCAGCAGTGATTGCATTGCATGATCCCGCCGAGCCTCGCCACGCAGAGGCTCGGCGGTTCTTCGTGTCGAGTGACCATCTGCTCTATTGTTTGGATGTCACATCACACGAATGCTTTACTCGCGTCCGATACGCCTCCTCGTACACGAAGGCCCGGGAGCACTTCGACTTTCTGCGCGAGAACACTCGCGTGAAACTGTTGCGCCTCGAAGCTTCGGACGAGACGAATGCGTTGCGCTTGCTTGAGAAGTATGCGGAGCACGCTCTCAGCTTTCACGACGCGCTTTGTGCGGCCGTGATGCTTCGGCTCGGAATTCCGAACATCTTCTCGCTAGACGACGACTTTAGCATCCTCGGTTTTGTGGTATACCCGTACCCGACATAGTCCGCGCCACCGTATAACGACGCTTGCTGCCGACGAGCGCAGGTATGGTAGCGGTTGTGGGGCCTCGCCTTCATCTTCTGTAAGGTTTGGCGAGGCCCCACAACCGCATTTCATTGGAGCGCTCGCAGCAGAAGCACACGTTATGCGGCAGGGTCCGAGTCCACGAAGCTTCCGAGGCGTCGCGGCGAAACGCCGGCTCGTCGTGCGCGCCCCCCAACACACTTTAGGTGGTCCGTGCGGAAGGTTCCGCGCGCGGCGTGTGCGACCGGACCCGAACGCCGAGCGCAGGGCGCCGAATCGCGGCGCTGCCGCAT